>NZ_JABAFB010000038.1:0-538 GCF_012843405.1 Rhodococcus sp. BL-253-APC-6A1W | reverse complement strand
GGGACTGCCCCCACTTCAGTTGACTCGTGGGGTTGAGCGGTTCAGGCCGCGTATGCGACTTGGTTGATTGTCTCAAACTCGATCGGGGTGAGCTTTCCGAGGCGGCGTTGGCGGCGCTTGCGGTGGTAGGTCCGCTCGATCCAGGTCACGATCGCCAGTCGCAACTCCGCCCGGGTCGACCAGCGTTGCCGGTCGAGGACGTTCTTCTGCAAGAGAGCGAAGAACGACTCCATCGCGGCATTGTCGCCGCATGCCCCCACGCGACCCATCGAACCTTGTAAACCATTGCGAGACAGTTCATGTACAAATTTCCGTGATCGAAATTGACTTCCGCGGTCCGAGTGCACAATCGTCCCGACAGGCTTACGTAGCGCGACGGCATTGCGCAACGCAGACACAGCCAGCGACGCCTTCATACGGGAGTCGATCGAGTACCCGACGATCCTGTTCGAGTGCAGATCCTTGATCGCACAGAGGTACAACTTGCCCTCGTCGGTGCGATGCTCGGTAACGTCGGTGAGCCAGAGTTCGTTGGGCC
>NZ_JABAFB010000037.1:0-542 GCF_012843405.1 Rhodococcus sp. BL-253-APC-6A1W | reverse complement strand
GATCAGCTCAGGCGTTCGAGCACCATCGCCATACCCTGACCACCACCGACACACATCGTCTCCACACCGAACTGCTTGTCCTGCTCACGCAGATTGTTCAGCAGCGTGTTCGTGATGCGAGCGCCCGTCATACCGAACGGATGCCCCAGCGCGATCGCACCACCGGAGATATTGAGCTTGTCCTCGTCGATCCCGAGTTCACGAGCCGACCCGAGCACCTGCACCGCGAACGCCTCGTTGATCTCGAACAGATCGATATCCGAGATTCCCATCCCCGCATTGGCCAGCGCCCGGCGAGTCGCATCGATCGGGCCCAGACCCATGATCTCCGGCGACAAGCCCGACACCCCGGTCGAGACGATCCGCGCCAGCGGCGTCAACCCGAGAGCCTTCGCCTTCGTGTCGGACATGATCACCAGCGCCGCAGCACCGTCGTTCAGCGGGCATGCATTTCCTGCGGTGACCGTGCCGTCCGGACGGAACACCGGCTTGAGCTGGCTGACCTTCTCGTACGTGGTGCCGGCGCGCGGGCCGTCGTCGGT
>NZ_JABAFB010000036.1:0-725 GCF_012843405.1 Rhodococcus sp. BL-253-APC-6A1W | reverse complement strand
GGGACTGCCCCCGGTTTGGTTGACATCTGATCTGTGAGGATCACTCCTCACGATGGAAGGATGTTTCCCATGCCGAAGCCGTTCCCCGCCGAGTTCCGCCGTGACGTCATCGCCGTCGCCCGCAAGGGCGAGGCCCCGTTGCGTCAGATCGCCAAGGACTTCGGGATCTCCGAGGGGTGCCTGCACCGCTGGCTCAAGATCGCCGACCGCGAGGACGGCATCGGCGCCGGCGGGAAATCCTCCGGCTCAGACGAGTCAGCAGAACTGCGGGAAGCCCGCAAACGGATCAAGCTCCTCGAGCAAGAAGCAGAGGTCATGCGTCGTGCCGTGGCCTATCTGTCCCGGGACGTCAACCCAAAATGATGTTCCCGCTGGTCCTCGACCTCGCCGCCGACGGAGTGCCCGTCACGGTGACCTGCCGGGTTCTCGGTTTCTCCACCCAAGCGTTCTACAAATGGAAGAAATATCCGGTCACGCAACGTGATTGGGATGACGCGCATCTGATCAACATCGCCCGCGCCATCCATGCCGACGATCCCGCATTCGGTTACCGCTTCATCGCCGACGAACTACCCGGCCATGGAATCGCCGCCGGAGAGAACCGTGTCGCCAGGCTGTGCTCGCAAGAGCGCATCTGGTCGGTGTTCGCGAAGAAGAAAGGCCTGAACAGAAAAGCGGGCCCGCCTGTTCACGACGACCTCGTCGACCGCCGATTCACCGCAGAG
>NZ_JABAFB010000035.1:0-762 GCF_012843405.1 Rhodococcus sp. BL-253-APC-6A1W | reverse complement strand
AACGGGTGTTCGGCGGTGTCCTACTCTCCCACACCCTGTCGAGTGCAGTACCATCGGCGCAATGGGGCTTAGCTTCCGGGTTCGGAATGGGACCGGGCGTTTCCCCCACGCTATAACCACCGTAACTCTATGAAACTCCACGCACACACCCCAACCCCCAAAAGGGAAAGAAGTGCATGTGTGTGCTGTTTCAGAAACCGCACAGTGGACGCGTAGCACCTTCGTTAGAAAGTCCTCGGCCTATTAGTACCAGTCACCTCCATGCGTTACCGCACTTCCAGTTCTGGCCTATCAACCCGGTGGTCTGCCGGGGGCCTTACCCCCTCGAGGGGGTGAGAAACCTCATCTTGGAACAGGCTTCCCGCTTAGATGCTTTCAGCGGTTATCCCTTCCGAACGTAGCCAACCAGCAGTGCCCCTGGCGGGACAACTGGCACACCAGAGGTTCGTCCGTCCCGGTCCTCTCGTACTAGGGACAGCCTTCCTCAAGTTTCTAACGCGCGCGGCGGATAGAGACCGAACTGTCTCACGACGTTCTAAACCCAGCTCGCGTGCCGCTTTAATGGGCGAACAGCCCAACCCTTGGGACCTACTCCAGCCCCAGGATGCGACGAGCCGACATCGAGGTGCCAAACCATCCCGTCGATATGGACTCTTGGGGAAGATCAGCCTGTTATCCCCGGGGTACCTTTTATCCGTTGAGCGACACCGCTTCCACATGCCGGTGCCGGATCACTAGTCCCGACTTTCGTCCCTGCTCGAC
>NZ_JABAFB010000034.1:0-788 GCF_012843405.1 Rhodococcus sp. BL-253-APC-6A1W | reverse complement strand
TCGAGCTCCGCAGCCGCCAAATTCTGGAAAGTCAGCATCACCTGGAACAGCGGATGACGCGCCTGCGAACGCGCAGGGTCGAGCACCTCCACCAACCGCTCGAACGGCACATCCGCGTGCGTGAACGCTTCGAGATCGACCCCACGTACGGCATCGAGCAGCTCCCCGAACGACACCCCACCATCAACCGACGTCCGCAATACGAGCGTGTTGACGAACATACCCACCAGATCGTCGAGCGCGGCGTCGCCACGACCGGCGATCGGCGTGCCGATCGCAATATCGGACTGGGCGCTCAACCGGGACAGCAGCACCGCAAGAGCAGCATGCACCACCATGAATTCCGTTGCGCCACTGAGACGGGCGAGATCGGTGATACCCGCGCGGACGCGCCGATCGATCGTGAAACTGTACGAGGCACCCTGGTAACTCGAGACCGCCGGGCGGGGCCGGTCGGACGGCAACGTCGACTCTTCAGGAAGATCCGCCAAAGCAGTGCGCCAGAACTCGGTTTCCCGCGCGAGCAGCGACTCCGGATCGGACTCGTCGCCGAGGACCTCTCGCTGCCACAGCGTGTAATCCGCGTACTGGACTTCCAACGCCGACCACTCCGGGACCGCGCCCACGGCCCGCGCTGCGTACGCCGTTGCCACGTCCCGGGTCAACGGCCCCATCGAGAACCCGTCACCGGAAATGTGATGAACTACCACCACCAGCACATGCTCTTCCGGCGTGATTCGCAGCAGCCGCACTCGGATCGGAACCTGCTGCGTGACATCGAAACCGGC
>NZ_JABAFB010000033.1:0-850 GCF_012843405.1 Rhodococcus sp. BL-253-APC-6A1W | reverse complement strand
AGCCTGAGAGGTGATGCGTACCCGTTGAGGGGAATTCCATGATCCTATGCTGCCGAGAAAAGCCTCTAGCGAGCTTTCACACGGCCCGTACCCCAAACCGACACAGGTGGTCAGGTAGAGAATACTAAGGCGATCGAGATAACTGTGGTTAAGGAACTCGGCAAAATGCCCCCGTAACTTCGGGAGAAGGGGGACCATGTCTGGTGATGGAATTTACTTCCTGAGCTGGGTGTGGTCGCAGAGACCAGAGAGAAGCGACTGTTTACTAAAAACACAGGTCCGTGCGAAGTCGTAAGACGATGTATACGGACTGACGCCTGCCCGGTGCTGGAAGGTTAAGAGGACCGGTTAGTCACTTCGGTGGCGAAGCTGAGAATTTAAGCCCCAGTAAACGGCGGTGGTAACTATAACCATCCTAAGGTAGCGAAATTCCTTGTCGGGTAAGTTCCGACCTGCACGAATGGCGTAACGACTTCTCTGCTGTCTCAACCACAGACTCGGCGAAATTGCATTACGAGTAAAGATGCTCGTTACGCGCGGCAGGACGAAAAGACCCCGGGACCTTCACTATAGCTTGGTATTGGTGTTCGGTTCGGTTTGTGTAGGATAGGTGGGAGACTGTGAAGCGGTGACGCCAGTTACTGTGGAGTCGTTGTTGAAATACCACTCTGATCGTATTGGATATCTAACCTCGGACCATGATCTGGTTCAGGGACAGTGCCTGGTGGGTAGTTTAACTGGGGCGGTTGCCTCCCAAAATGTAACGGAGGCGCCCAAAGGTTCCCTCAGCCTGGTTGGCAATCAGGTGTTGAGTGCAAGTGCACAAGGGAGCTTGACTGTGAGACTGACA
>NZ_JABAFB010000032.1:0-867 GCF_012843405.1 Rhodococcus sp. BL-253-APC-6A1W | reverse complement strand
TGCGGATCAGGTTGTCCGTAGACGCATCACCCGACTCCGGCTCACCCACACCCCCCAACACCGGCGCCAACACCGACGCCTGCTCCTTCCCCAACTCCACACCCCACTGATCGAACGAATCGATCCCCCACACCACACCCTCCACAAACACCTGATGCTCATACAACGCAATCAACTGCCCCAACGACGACGGCGACAACACCGGCGCCAACACCGTCGTCGACGGCCGATCACCCGGCATCACCTTGTGCGCCACCAACCCCTCCGGCACCCCCTCCGCCCGAAGCTCCGCCGCCGACTTCCCGAACGCCAACACCTTCGCCTGCGCAAACATGTTCGCCATCAACACCTCATGCATCGACCCCGACCCACCCACGGTCGGCAGATCATCGGTCGACCGACCGAACCCGATGAAATCCGCCGGCACCAGATGCGTCCCCTGATGCAACAACTGAAAAAACGCGTGCTGCCCGTTCGTCCCCGGCTCCCCCCAAAAAATCTCCCCCGTCCGATACGACACCGCCGACCCGTCCACCCGCACCGACTTACCGTTCGACTCCATCGCCAACTGCTGCAGATACGCCGGAAACCGCACCAGATCATTCGCATACGGCAACACCACCCGCGACTGCGCCCCCAACACCGACGTGTTCCACACCCCCAACAACCCCAACAACACCGGAACATTGCGCTCGAGCGGCACCGACCGGAAATGCTCATCGATCACCCGGAACCCCGCCAGCAACTCCCCGAACCGCTCCCGCCCGACCGCACACATCACCGCCAACCCGATCGCCGAATCCACCGAATACCGGCCCCCCACCCACTCCCAGAACCCGAACATGTTCACCGGATCGATCCCGAACT
>NZ_JABAFB010000031.1:0-1176 GCF_012843405.1 Rhodococcus sp. BL-253-APC-6A1W | reverse complement strand
CCCTGCGTGTCAGGGTGAGTTGAGTCCAACGGTTCACAGCAACCCCGCCTGCAGGGCAAGAGACGGATCAACCCCACAATGACGATTTCTCCCACCATGCCGATCGAGGACAATGACCGGATGGACCCCTCGCACCCTCGCGCCGACGGCCCGCAGCGACGACGCACCTTCAACGCTGCCGACAAGCTCGCCCACCTCGCCGCGTACGAGCAGGCGTGCACGAACAACGGTGGCGGCGCATACCTGCGACGTGAAGGCCTGTACTCATCGCTGATCAGCGAATGGCGCAAACAACGCGACGCCGGCGTCCTCGAGGGCACCAAACCCGGCGACAAGATTGGCAAACTTACCGCCGAGCAAACCGAGATCGCCCGACTCAAGCGTGAGCTCGACCGAGCCAACAAGAAACTCGCGACCACCGAAACGGCCCTACTGATCATGGGAAAAGCACAGTCGCTCTTGGAGCAGATCTCCGAGAGCACGGACGCGGACGAGCCGCGCAAGAAGCGTTGACGACCATCCATCACGAACTCACCAAGTCTGGCGTAACAACAAGGACCGCAAGTAGATTGACGGGAGTAGTGCGGTCCACCGCAGGACGCCACAAAACGCGATCTGCGACAGCGGAACCGCCCATGCCCGTTCCACGCACTCCGGAAAACAAACTCACCGACACCGAACGCCGCGCTGTGCTCGAGATGTTGTGCAGCAAGCGGTTCGTCGATCAGGCACCCCTCGAGATCTACGCCCAGCTACTCGATGACGGCACCTACCTGTGCTCGGTGTCGACGATGTATCGAATCCTGCGGGAGAACGCGCAGGTCAAAGAACGTCGTCGGCAAGCGCGTCATCCTGCCCGCACGTGCCCGGAGCTGGTCGCGACAGCACCGCGGCAGGTGTATTCGTGGGACATCACCAAGCTTGCGGGCCCGGTCAAAGGCACCTATTTCGATGCGTACGTCATGGTCGACATCTACTCCCGTTACATTGTCGGTGCACACGTCCAAACCCATGAGTCCGGCTTGCTCGCTGCGGAGATGATGACTGAAGTGTTTGCTGTACATGGGATTCCAAATGTTGTCCATGCAGATCGGGGTACGTCGATGACGAGTAAGACCGTCGCGACGTTGCTCGCGGATCTGGAGGTCACCCGTTCACATTCACGGCCGCGGGTAT